>NZ_JBPOEU010000070.1:0-3965 GCF_051251695.1 Maritalea sp.
TCTTACCCCCGGCGCGGTTCAAGAAAAACAGATCAAAGAGATCCTTGCTTTGCAGGTGTCCCATTGGGAGCCCTCCTTCAAAGGCAGAGGATCTTTCGCCGGTTTTCCGTGCACCTTACACCCCCGCTGTTCGCCACGAGGCAAGGGTTTGCAGTCGCAACCCCTAAATCGAGAAAGGAACAGGGAAATGCATAAGAACCAAATCATTCACGCAGAGGCCGCAAACGAGTTGAACAAAATGGAGGCAGGGACAGTTGATCTGATCGTGACCGACCCGCCCTATCTGGTGAACTACAAAGACAGAACTGGGCGCACGCTCAAGAATGACGACAATGCGGACGGCGTTTTGCCCGTGTTTGAACCGATGGCGCGGGTGCTTAAAGACAATGCCTACTGCATTTGTTTTTGCGGTTGGTCGGCATTACTGCAATTCACAGCGGCGTGGGAGGCCACAGGGTTTCGGATCGTTGGGCAAATCGTCTGGAAAAAGGGTTATGCGTCCCGCAAGGGATATACAGAGTATCGTCACGAGACAGCTTATGTTTTGGCAAAGGGCAATCCTGCAAAGCCAGCTCATCCCCTCTGTGATGTTCAGGACTGGGTGTATTCAGGTAATAAGCGGCATCCGACAGAAAAGGCGGTTGAGGTTATTGCTCCGCTTATTCGTTGTTTCTCAAAGGTGGGGGATTTGGTGCTTGATCCGTTTTCTGGCTCGGGATCAACGTCAGTCGCAGCAGTTCTGAATGACCGTGATTTTATCGGGATCGAATTGGAAGACGTGCATTGCGATACTGCACGTAGCAGAGTGGCAGGCGCGCAAGCTTATAAAGTAAGGCAGCGCAATCAAACTCAGACTCACCAAGCTCAGGCCAGCCAAACGAAAGAGGTGGCGGCATGAGCAATCAACTTGACCAACTCGGCTTTGACGCGCTGCTGGAAACGGCAGCGCGGGATAACACGGCACATGCATTTGAAAAAGAGACGAGGCATTTTCCGTCTGATTGGGCGGAGGCGATTGCATATCATCGTAGGCAGATTGAATGCCACCACAAGGCGATGCTGGCGACTGATTTTGACGCAGCGATGGCAATCCGAAACGATGCGTATTTACTGGCGAGGAAGCTGAATCGTGGTGCTGCGGGCATTCTCGCCGGAGACGATGCGCCCGGCAGCGTTTTGGCGCGAGAGACTGCTGTGCAGGAGGGCCGCGTGCCCTTGTGGGGGCAATATGGCGTGTTTGCGGTGCAGGCGGCTGGAATGGCACTCAACGTTGAAATGAGTGGAATGTTTGGGTTTGGTGCCATGGCAATGCCCTACCTTGGCTTTTCTGTGCGCGCCGTTGATTGCACCAAGCCATTCCTCAGCGAAACGGGTTTCCGCAGTTTTTTGGACGTGTCTGTGGACCCTCGTATTGGCATGACGCCCGCTGATTTTGTGTGCCGCAGTGTGGAATTGCACGTGGCGAACGAACTCAATGGGACGCTTTTGGGCGTAGCAATGCAATATCGGGAGCGGCAGAGCTAGAGATTGGGCGGACGCATAGGCGTGAAAAAATGCGGCAAACCTAGTGGTTCGCCGCATAAGCCTAGCGGCTTGGTGGGCGCGATGCGATCTCTACCTCGATGGCCTGCAGTGAGAGCAAAGCTGAACGGTGTGTCGCTGATCCTCGCGGGGCAGTGGCAAGCGCATTAAAAGCTTGGCGTAAATGACCTCGCAGTTCAGTCTCGCTGTAAGATACCGCGTTGAAACGAGAAATGAGTTTCATGTAATCCTCCTATGTCAAGGAGGCCCCGAACCACTCAGGGCCTTTCGGCCCGCACACACACATCAAAGGCACTTGATGGTTCGGCTGGTCTGTTCTTAGCCTCGGAGGAATGAACTCTGTTTTGACTTTGAAATGGGGATTGTGCGGCGGATAGGTTAGTGGTGTGGTAATTGATTTATATCCAGTTAGGTGTGTGTAGAGTATTTATAAATACCCCTTTTGACTTTTCGGGAGCATTAATATATACTCGTATATGAAGTGAAAGAGCAGGTATTAATACCCATGAATAGTGTGAAAGACGCAGCGATCAGGCAATATGCCCGCCAACTTGATAGTGTGGCGCAAAAACTTGTAGGCGTATCCAAGCCTAAAGAGGGCTGGATCGCGACGATGCGCAAGGCCTTGGGCATGTCTGCGCCTGAGCTTGCACGGCGCACGGGTGTTACTAAACCAGCGATCTATCAGGCCGAGCGCAAAGAGCGCGCGGGAGGGATTAGCATTCAACACATGGAAAAACTTGCCGAGGCCATGGGCGGGCGGTTTGTTTATGCAATCGTGCCGATGGATAGCGTCAAAGACGTGCTGAACGCGCAAGCCCATAAAGCAGCAGAGCACACTGTGAAACGTGCAAGTGCCCATATGGCCTTGGAGAAGCAATCACTCACCCCTAGGCAGATCAAAGACGAGATCGAGCGGCTCGCCGAAGAGCTCCTGCGAGACCGCCCGAGCGATTTTTGGGAGGCCAAATGATATTTGAAGAGCCAGACGGCGCAACGCCGCTCGATCCCGACGAGATCGCGGGTCTAAAATTTGGACATGTTGCAACACGCGGCGAGCTTGATGAATTGGAGCAGGCAAACATCACGCAAGGTTTGCAGTGGCTAGGGCGGCGTCGCGGCGGTGACATTCTGACGGATGAGTTTGTCCGTCGTCTGCATAAGCGGCTGTTCGGCGAAGTTTGGGAATGGGCTGGTACTTACCGGCTTCGTGAAAAGAACATCGGGATCGATCCGTTTCAGATATCAGTGCAGCTGCGCGTGCTGCTGGATGATGCGCGGTATTGGGCAGGCAATGGCACATACGCACCGCTAGAGGCCGCAGCACGGTTTCATCACCGGATGGTTCAGATTCACCCATTGCCGTCATTCGCTACACTGGCCATCGCTACAATGCAGCTTTCCCTAACCGGCCCTTCGCGGCAACATGCAGCATTCTTCGATTGGCCAAGGCCGATAGAGCGCGTCTTAGCTACATCCTTGGGAGGCGCAACCAATTGAGGCTCAATTCAAGAGGGGTCGCCTACTTCGCGCCGCCCCTTGGACGCGTATTTATCGCTTCAGTAGTCTACTCATACTGATCTCGAAAACGCCGGGGTACTTTGCTCTCGCCGCCACAAACTTGGCAATCTCCGTAGTCGCCTTGCCCTGAACCATCGCAACGCGGACAATCCACCATGTCAAATTGTGCCCAATCCATCTGTTCGGATGCATAATTGGGCATTTGTTTCTCTCCCCCGCAAGCGGGGCAATCAGAACCATCGTAAGATCCATGACCTTCGCAAAGACGACAGTCCACAAGGTCATACTCAGATAGGTCGACATTTACGGCAATACGCGCTTCCAACTCGCGCTCACCGCCACATAATGGACAGTCCTCGCCGTTTTGAATACCTTCACCCCCGCAGACTGGGCAGTTCACGAGGTCATAGTCGGTGGGATCAACCTGCGCTGCAAATCGCCGCTCCATTCGAGATTCGCCGTCACAAAGCTTGCAGGGTTCACCCCGCAAAACTCCATCGCCATCGCAGACGGGGCAGTCTATTTCTTCGAAATCCGACAGATCAGCCTGCTCGGCAAGACTGGCTGGCAAAGCACTCTCACCGTGGCAAAGTGTACAATCATCACCATTTCGGAAGCCATCCCCCTCACAAAGAGGGCAGTCGACCTGTCCTGTTTCCAATAGATAGGTCTCGCGCTCTCTTCCAGCCTCCTCCTGCCACGTGGAGATACTTTTGGGATCTGAGACTTTCGTTTTGGCCGAGACCTTGCCTACCTTCTTGGCAAATTTCTGCTTTGAGACAGCCAACGTGTCGCCTTTGGCTACCTTCACATTCGCAACCTTTTTCGCCGTTTTGGTGAGCGTTTCGAGATCGTTTTCGGCGAGTGCGTTGACGGGTGAAACACGTATGTCGAGTAAAGCG
>NZ_JBPOEU010000071.1:0-3361 GCF_051251695.1 Maritalea sp.
GGGTTCGCTCCCACGCTGCCGCCTCAGACTGGATTGCGCGATACTGGGCCGAGCCGCCATTCCGTCTGACCTCGCGGTCGTAGCTACCAACAATCCTCAGCTGATGACCGCCCGCGATGTCGATCTCAATGCCGCTATGTGCTGGTTTGTCGTCAGCCGTTGGGACCGTGCCTTTGGTCTGAGGCCGGTCCACTATCTCGACCGGGAGAAAGTATGGCGTCTCAGCAACCTCGTCTTCAACGATCTCCCGATCCGGCGCAAACTGGGGATCACGCAACCATTTGTGGATCAAATTGGTGTTCATCGCATACCGACGGGCAACTTGCGCTACCGATACACCTGGCGCGCATGTTTGCGCACAGATCGACACCTTCTCCTCATCCGACCAGAACCGCTTCTTCTGACCCTTTTTGCCCTCAAGATGTCCACTACCAATAGTGGACACTTATCAACACACTCCGTGCCGCGTCAGAGCAGCGAGGCCGGACGCTTACGCTTCGGAGAAGCTGCACTGCGGCATAGCGACCCTCTGCCAACGGCAGCTTTGGGCCGATGACGAAGAACCCACTGAGATCTGCGAAGCTATCCATCAGGTGGGAAGTCCTTCAGCCGCGTGACAGATGCAATTAAGGCAAGCCGGAGAGCATCTTTCACTTCATCAAAATGCAATCGCCGATGGCAGTTTGGGCAGCACGCTGCTGCATTCTCTATTGTGTCCGGGCCACCTTCTCCCAACGGCCTAACGTGATGTACCTCTAGGTAGGGTTCGCCGTTCGGCCGTTTGAAAGGTGCAGGTCCACCGCAATTCTCACAAACTCCAGTAGCTTCAGCAAGGACCCAAGCTATGACTTCTGGATCCCGAACAAATCGCTCTGATGATGTGGAAATTTTCGAGACCATCTTTTGTCCATCAGGCGGTGTCGATTTCCCTTTGCGTATTCGTTGAAGTGCGCGCTCAACTCGATCGACTAGTTCTTTTGGGTCGGCCGTAGGATTTTCGAGCAAGGCTGGACGCAACACCCAATATCTACGCTCACGATGGTGCCGGGAAGGCTTGATATCTTTTCGATTGCAGTAGCCTAAGAAGTCTTGGTCTATGTCGTCATAGCCCTCATCGCCGACTTCCAAAGCTTTGCCAATGAGGCTGGACAGAGCTTGGTTTGTCTTTCGACCGTCTCGATCACTAAGATTTTTCTCATGGCTGATGTCGTTGTTTACGTATCCAGAAAATTTGCTCGGGGCAAATCGAAAACTGCCACGATCCTGCACAGCAGCAAAGAGTTTGCCGTTCTTGATACGAGCGTCGTGAAATTTTCTTTCGTCTTGGTTGTTGCTCTCACCGTACCGATAGAGTGTTTCGATGTTATCGACTACTTGTTCAACATTGCTGACTAGGTCGGCCATAGTATTTCCAGTTGCTGATCGATCTTTCACCATTACCATAGGGAACAAATAAGGAGAGGAAACCCATTCGATGTCTGCTTTGTAGAAGCTGTACTGCGGCGTAGTGCAGGATGACCAATGTCGGCTCTGGGCCGTCCATGACGGGCAATTTAGTGCGCTGATGGGAGATGCTGCGGCGCCTCCGAGGTTCGCTCCGAGCCCTTGTTGACCTCATTCAGATAGGTTGCTCTTTCGAACGCACCGAATAATATGTGACGATGGTCAGACAAGAACACACCCTAGATGAAGTCCGCGCTATCCTAACAGAGTACGCTGCTGAGTGGGCTGATCTACCGCTGAAACAGCTCGTATCAACAGGCACGGACAATACCCTCTACAGGTTAGCCGATGACTACGTCTTACGTATTCCGAAGCGTGACTCCGCAATCTTACCTCTCAAGAAAGAACTCATATGGCTTCCGCGTTTGAGAGGACTGCCACTCAGAGTTCCTCAAGTCGTGTTTCATGCCAAAACTACCTACGACCTCGGTTTCGATTTTGGAATATTCAAATGGGAGAATGGTCAAATCGCAACACCTGATCAGTTACCCAACCGTATGCAGGCGGCAAAAAGTCTCGCGCAATTTCTTTCTGCGCTTCACCAAGTAGAGACCGTTAACGCTCCGAAGGCAGGTGCCGAAAATCACAATCGTGGCGTAGACTTAGCCGTTTTGACCGAGAAAACCCACGCAAGCATCGTTATCTTAGCAGATGAGATTGATACGAATAAAGCCCGCGAAATGTGGGAGCTGGGCTGTTCAGCCCCAGTTGTAGAAAGACCAGTTTGGATACATGGAGACTTGAAGGCGGATAACATGATCTCTTGCGACGGCGAGTTGAAAGCGGTCATCGATTGGGGGCTTTCTGCCGTTGGTGATCCCGCAGTGGACTACGCTACTGCTTGGACTTGGATCGAACCTGAGTGCAGAGACACCTTTCAAGATGAATGCAATATTGTTGAAGATGATTGGCATCGGGCTAAAAGCTGGGCTTTGTACTGTGCGGTAATTTCATTGAGCTACTACCGAGGGCGATCACACAAAGAACTCTGTGAACAGTCGCGCCTTACGTTGCAAAGACTCGAATTGTGCTAACCATTGGAACAGTCACTTTGTCCCGCTCAGTGTAAATTCAGGCATCACTCGATTTCGCGGGTGCAGCGAAAGTCCGGTTCGACGGGCCGCGCCGCAGCATGACCGAGGGTGTGTGAAGGTCCGGTTTGGGCCGGATGTGACAGGGCAGGGACTCGATCATGCTTCGCTGCGGTCATTCGTACAGCACGCAGCGAAGGCTACCGATGAGCCCTCTTCACCTAATGCTGCGCGGCGCATGAATGGCCGTTTTCAACGACGCATGCTGTTTAGGATCAATCCAAGAATAACGAAACCACCTCCCCATAGATGGTAGGTTTCAATCGTTTTGCCTAAAAGAAGGACGCCAAGTGCACCGTCAAAGAATGGGACAAGATTGTTGCAGGGGGCAGCTACGGGCCTAGGTGAGTTTGGAGAGTGCCTGTGAAATATCAACGTCAATGAGGCCTGACACCTCTTTTTGAACGTTTAACCAAAGCGGCATCGCCAAGTTGTAAATGTCTTTGCCGCTTTGCGTTAAATGGAGTTCGCGCTTGCGTAAATCACCAGCGCCCTTGTTCACCTCTATTGCTCGGTGTTTCTACGTTTCAGGCCGTCTTGGAAGGGCGCTCTATGATCCTGAAGATCCAGACGCTGCCAATCGAAAACTGAACGATCTCGATTTCGCAATAGATCATTTCAAAACCAAGCTGCTAAAGCTATGTGATTTGGTGCGTTCATGATAGGCCTAAATTGGCCCAAAAACCCCAACAAAAAAAACCGCCAAGGTGGGCGGGGTATTGGGTTATATCATGAGGCTAAGTTGGCTTATTTCGCGCTGTATGCTC
>NZ_JBPOEU010000072.1:0-3345 GCF_051251695.1 Maritalea sp.
TGTAACCACCGACACCTATCTCGAACTGGCGCATAGCTACGCCCGGGATTGGATCGAAAAGGTATTTCTCCCTTGCAGGGATACCAATGCGAAAGAGCTCGTAGAACTCGCCCTGTCGCAACAGGGAATACAAGGCGAAGACTTTTCTTGGTATGACATGAACGTAAGCAATCGTTGCTATAAGATTGCCTATTTGCTCGATGCGCTAAGCAGAAATGCTACAGTAGAGGATAGCCGTATCGCCCTTATCCTTGAAGTTCTAGCAAAGCATCTGGAGGTTCTTGCAGAACCCGGTTTTCTTCGAAACCATACCAACCATGGCCTGTACCAGATGCTTGGTCGCCTCGCAGGTGCCAACAGATTTGCTTGGATGCCAGGCTGGGCCGCTCAAGCCGATGTTGCCGCCAATCTGCTCAACGACATGATTGAACAACAGTTCTTCGAAGAGGGAATGCATAAGGAGCATTCTCCCGGGTATCATCTGAAAATACTGCACTCGCTACTTCGTGCGCGCAAATCAGGCCTGATAGGAGCCGAAAAAGAACCGCTCTTGGCCAGAGCTGCAGAAGCCCTCGCCTGGCTGGTTACTCCAGACGGAAAGCTAGTGACGATCGGCGATACGGCGCCGACGGACTGGCAACATGCCAGTGGCAACCACCTTGACTGGCCTAGCATAGAGCTAACCAATGCTCTGGCGGGAGACCTTGCGAACGTCCCAGACGGATTAGCAATGTTCGACCAGTCGGGTTACGCATCTGTCCGGCGAAAGGGCAGCCATCTCGTGCAGATTGCTGGCCAGCATAGCCGCACACACAAGCATGCAGACAATCTGTCATTCGTTTGGCAGGAGAATGACCTCCCAATTCTCAGCGATCCGGGCCGCTTCGAGTATTTAGGACGAACGGCTCCCTCAGATCCGCTTTTCCAACAAGGTTTTTGGTATTCCGACCCTCGCCGCATCTATGTCGAATCGACGCGCGCGCATAACTGCGTCGAGATTGATGGATCAAGCTATCCCCGGTTCCGTGTACGCCATCAGGGCTCATACCTTACCTCTAGCTTTTCGGAGCAGGGTTTGTTCGCAATTGACAGCGAAGCAATACACTCGCGCAGAATCCGCCATCGCCGAGCTCTAATCTTCTCACCTGGAGAGTGGCTGATCGTTCTCGATTGGCTTCATGATCGACTAGGCTCGACACATGACTACCGCCAATATTTCCAACTCGGCGCGCACTGGAAAGCAAAGCGAAACGAGGCCGGCTATGTGGCACAATCTAACGGTCATAACTTGACGGTTATAGATATGCTGGGTGAGCAAAATATCGAACGTGTGGCCCGTGGCCAGAAATCTCCTCGGTACCAAGGATGGCATGCACCGGGTGGGCTCACCTTTGTCCCCGCCGCCTCACTATGCTTTGCTGCGGAAAATGTCTCTACCGCACGCTTCGCGACGTTGATATGCTTGGGAAATGCAAAGAAGATCGCCGGCTTAAGCCGCAGCAATATGTCAATGTCCCGGGTCCGGCTTGCCTGGCGTCAGAACGATCAACACAAGCAAATTGAGTTTTCCCGCGGAAAACAAGGGATTCGGATCAAATCGCCAACAGCATGCTGAGCGCTTAGGCCTTGATCCATGAATAGGATTGTGTTTTTGCGGCCCACCCCACTCTGAAACGGACAATGAAAAATCTATGGCCTACCTCGATTTCGTAGATATGTTCGCCCGAAAATCCGAACGAGATCCCGAAGAATTACTTAAAGAAAAACCACTTAGCTTTCCCATTAGTACAAATTACAGGGGAGAAAAGCTGATAGAATTTTTGACCGATATCGTGGATATCGACTTTAAGAAATTGAGAGTTCTTGATATCGGATGCGCATATGGCGGGTTTTCCATCGCCATGGCAAAAAGAGGGGCACACGTCACTGGCATCGATGTGAGCGCCCAGTTCATAGAATATGCGAAGACGAACGCTAGAGGTGACGTTGACCTGGATGCTCGCGTGATGGATGCATCCAGTTCAGACGTCAGAAACAATTTCGAACGAGGCGAATTTGACCTCATATTACTGAACGACGTACTTGAGCATATATATGACACGACAAGCCTGGCAAAAAATATTGACTATCTGCTCAACGACACCGGCTTTGTATACTTCAAGGTGCCGAATGGACATTCCCCAAGATGGGCGATTTCCGAGGGCCACCGAAAAATATTTGGGTTAACTTTACTGGATCCGGACTGCTGGTTTTATCTCTACCCGAGAAGAGCATCGATTTTTTATCGGCCCTTCGAATATTTTACGGCGATTTTTGGCCATTTTGGACTCAGCAACCAATTGTGGATCGATGAAGAAAAAGTATTCGACCGCTTTCCTAAAAGAAAACTTCTTAACCAATTCAAAGAAATATACGAGATTTACAGAAATAACCCCGAATTCGACCCTCAACTTAAAGAATATTTGAAGCATGGCATAAATCGATTCAGGGACGAATTTTTGTTTGATTGGGACGATCTTGGTGACGCGTATTGCCGTTTCAAATATGGCAGCTACTTTTATAGCGGTTTTTTCGCCCGTCCCAAGGCAAACATTGCGCCGAAAACTGAAGTCATGAAGCTCCCGTCTATCGGCTCGATCGCCGCCGCCGCGCCCGACTACCACTTCCCGGAACTATAGATTTTCGCAGGTCGGCGCATGGGACAATGGCAAAGGATTTCTGTTGCCCCTACAGACCAGTTTACGACCGGATGAGATTGAAGATCGAGAGTTTAAAATGCCCCTTGTCACGATAGATGCGGCAGAAGCAGTGCGGATCCGCAAAGCCAACGATGTTGCAACTTGGGGTTTTAGAACAGAAGATAATCGTGTGGAACCGGTTGCACGTCCGGCATTCGACACGCCTTTTCAATTTCGGCCTGGCGAAAAAATATTCACCATTGGCTCTTGTTTCGCGCGCAATGTCGAGACGCACTTGATCGAGCTCGGCTACAAGATCCCAATGCGCGACCTGTTCAAAACCAAGGCGTTTTTGGGACTCGATACGGCAATCGTCAACAATTTCGGTACGCCATCGATATATAATGAACTGGCTTGGGCGTTTGGCGAACAGGATTTTGTCGAGGAGGATGCTTTCCTGGAAATCGGCAACGGAAAGTTCGTCGATCTTCATATGATTAACAGTCTGCGACCTTGTTCTTTGTCGACACTTCGAGAGCGCCGGTCAGGTTTGTTGAAAGCCACTCGATCTTTATCAAAATGTCGCGTTCTTATTATGACACTTGGCCTGATAGAGCTTTGGTGGGACGACCAAGCGAAGTCATATTTGAATACGGCCCCTTTACCC
>NZ_JBPOEU010000073.1:0-3214 GCF_051251695.1 Maritalea sp.
GCGTAAAACTGGCCCTTTTCCTTTAATAGCGGAGCAAGAATATTACTGTACCAACCACCGCCAGGCGAAATCTCGGCTACTGCCATGTCTTCCTGAACTTCAAAGAAGCGAAGAGTTTGCTGCGGATGACGATATTCGTCACGTAAACGTTGTTCGGTAGGGCGCCCTTCATCGGCTAAAGCATCGATAAGGGCATCGGCTTGAGCAAAAGAAGAAGCTAATAACGTAATAGAACAAACTAACTGCGTGGCGCGCTTAAACATGAGCAAATCCTGTAATGAGTCTTTAAACGGACCTAGTGTAGCGTTTTTTTACGCAACACTAAATATCAAGTAGCTTAAACCTATGTCGTAAATCTGCTCAAATCAGCGAAGAGCGATGGATGAAACAACGCGCTTCGCTTGCGATTAATGCAGATAATTAATGGCGGAAGTGACGCATACCAGTGAATACCATGGCGATACCATGTTCATCCGCTGCGGCGATAACTTCATTATCACGCATAGAACCCCCGGGCTGTATGACCGCGCTGATCCCAGCTGCGGCAGCGGCATCAATACCGTCACGGAACGGGAAGAACGCATCAGAGGCCATTACAGAACCTTCTACTTGTAAACCTTCATCAGCTGCTTTAATACCCGCGATTTTGGCTGAGTAAACACGGCTCATTTGGCCTGCGCCGACACCGATTGTCATGCTGTTTTTGCAATATACAATAGCGTTAGATTTAACGTACTTAGCGACTTTCCAGGTAAACATTAAGTCTTTCAGCTGTTGCTCAGTCGGTTGCACTTTAGTGACAACGGTTAAGTCTTCCATGTCAACCATGCCAAAGTCACGTTCCTGAACCAATAAACCGCCGTTTACACGTTTAAAGTCGTAGCCGTCAGTTAACTGGCCTTGCCAATCGCCGCACGCTAGTAAGCGAAGGTTCTTTTTCGCGGCAACAATCGCGACAGCTTCATCGCTAACGCTAGGGGCAATGATCACTTCTACGAACTGGCGGTCTACAATCGCTTGCGCTGTTGGGCCATCTAATTCACGGTTAAAAGCAATGATCCCGCCGAATGCTGAGGTTGGGTCTGTTTGGTAAGCGCGGTTGTATGCTTCAAGTATGTTGTCACCTAACGCTACTCCGCAGGGGTTAGCATGCTTAACGATAACGCACGCAGGCTCTGCAAACTCCTTCACGCACTCTAATGCAGAGTCGGTGTCGGCGATGTTGTTAAACGACAGCTCTTTGCCTTGTAACTGAGTAGCGGTGGCAACCGAGGCCTCTTGAATGTTGTTTTCTACGTAAAATGCAGCATCTTGATGGCTGTTTTCACCGTAGCGTAAATCTTGTTTTTTGCTCATTTGCACATTGAATGTACGGGGGAATGCACTGTGTACATGGCCGCAATCGTCAGCGCAGCTATCGCCGTGCGCATCGGACTCAATCATGGCGCCGAAATAATTGGCGATCATGCCGTCGTATTCAGCTGTGTGTTCAAATGCAGCGATAGCTAAATCGAAACGTGTATTGGCTGTTACTGAGCCATTATTGGCTTGCATCTGCTCGGTAACACGGGCGTAGTCTTTGGCGTTGACTACGATAGTCACATCATTATGGTTTTTGGCTGCAGCGCGCACCATAGTTGGGCCGCCGATATCAATGTTTTCAATCGCATCTTCAAGGCTGCAATCATCATTGGCAACGGTGGCGGCAAAAGGATAAAGGTTCACCACGACTAAATCGATTGGGTTAATGTTGTTTTCAGCCATCACTGCTTCATCTTGGCCGCGACGCGCAAGAATGCCGCCGTGAATTTTTGGATGCAGGGTTTTTACCCGGCCGTCCATGATTTCAGGGTGACCAGTATAAGCAGAT
Source organism: Maritalea sp. (assembly GCF_051251695.1). Lineage (NCBI taxonomy): Bacteria > Pseudomonadati > Pseudomonadota > Alphaproteobacteria > Hyphomicrobiales > Devosiaceae > Maritalea > Maritalea sp. The sequence goes on from NZ_JBPOEU010000073.1 coordinate 1,871, forward strand.
GCTTCGATAACGGTTAGCCCGTTGTCTGCTAATAATTTGGCTGTACCGCCGGTCGATAAAAGCTCAACGCCTTGCTCGGCTAAGAAAGTGGCAAATTCTACAATGCCAGTTTTGTCAGAAACGCTTAATAAAGCGCGGCGAATAGGTTTTTGAGTCGTCATAGTGTGTTTATCTTCTAAAAAGGATTAACAATGATGCCAGGGGCGCGAAGTATAGCGCATACAAAAAGAGCACCCTAGGGTGCTCTTTCATTTTTTTGCTTAGTTCATGCCGTACTGTTTAAGCTTCTTGCGTAGCGTGCCACGGTTGATGCCTAACATGATTGACGCGCGGGTTTGGTTTCCGCGAGTGAAAGTCATGATTTCTTCTAACATTGGCGCTTCAACTTCGGCCATTACTAGTTCATACAAATTTTCGATATCTGTGTTGTCTAGTTGCTTAAGGTACTTATTCACTGCTTGTTTTACAGAGTCACGTAAAGGCTTCTGTGCCTGTGTTTGTGAAGGAGTCGTTACCGTAGTGGTAAAAGGAGAAGTTACATTTTGCTCGAACATATACAATCTTGCTCTTTAGTTAGTCATCGTTAGGCAGCAGGTGATACGAGGTGAGTCGTAGGTTCGCCTGCCAAGTGGTCAAAATAATGTGCCAATGAATCGAGTTGCTCTGCAGCATCATCAATCGCATTGAACCTAGCTCGGAACTGCCGCTCACGGTCATGTTCCGCTAAATACCAACCCACATGTTTGCGGGCTATCCGCGCTCCCTTAAATTCACCGTAAAATTGGTGAACATTGGCTACGTGCGCCATTAATACATTGCGCACTTCACTTAATGGGGGCGAGGGCAGTATTTCGCCAGTTTGCAGAAAGTGTTGAATTTGGCGAAATATCCAAGGGTTACCTTGGGCACCTCGGCCTATCATCAACGCATCTGCATTGGTGTATTCCAACACGTGTTTTGCACTGTGCACGCAGGTAATATCACCGTTGGCAACGACGGGTATCGACACGGCCTGTTTAATGGCTTTAATGGTGTCGTACTCAGCGTTACCTTTGTACATACAGGCCCGGGTGCGACCATGAACTGCTAAAGATTGAATACCGTTTTGTTCGGCGATCTTTGCAATTTGCACCCCGTTGCGATTGTCCGTATTCCAACCTGTGCGTATTTTTAACGTTACCGGAACCTGCACCGCTTCGACCACTGATTGAACTATTCGCTCAACCAATTGTGGATCTTGCAATAGTGCAGAGCCTGCCAACTTCTTATTTACTTTCTTAGCCGGACACCCCATGTTGATATCAACAATTTGGGCACCGTTGTCCACGTTAAACTGTGCCGCTT
>NZ_JBPOEU010000074.1:0-3100 GCF_051251695.1 Maritalea sp.
CATAGCGGCTGATTCTGTCGCACTTATCTCTGTGGGCTGTTCGCCAGTCATCGTTAGATGAAATTATACTGCGAGCGCCACAAACGGCTTGAATGGGGTAGGCGATTTCGCAAAATCCTCTCTGCAGAGCGGCGAATTCACACTTTCCGCCCATTCTCCCCCATCCGTCTGCACCGGAACCCTATCAAATGAGGCCGTAGCGGGACGCGCAAGCGACGAACTACACCAAATGATCGACACGGTTGTTGTGAACTGGAACGCGGAGGCCAAGCGCCACGAGCTCGAGCTGCGCGGTAAGCTCTTGGGGGACGCAAAAACGACAAAACCCGCAACGGGTGCGGGTTTGGGGTCGATTACAATGGTTGCGGGAGGGCGCAACCATCTTAGCCTACTAATCATTGCACCAGATTTCTCGGCATGGCGATACGCCTCATAAATGACTGTTTTAGTTGAACATTCAGGATTGAAAGTTGTTTTCGCCGCCATACCGGGTCCGAAGGAGGACCGATATGGCTCAACAACATTACCCTTCACCCTTCTCCTTGAGGCTAACATTCGAGGAACGGGCAAAGCTTGAACAAGATGCTGCCGGTTTGTCTCTCGGCGCTTATGTTCGCCAACGCTTATTTGGAAAGGATGTTTCGCCGCGACATACGCGCGGCAAGTTTCCAGTCAAAGATCATGAGGCGCTTGGGCGAGTTCTGGCGGCGCTTGGTGCTTCCAGAATTTCCAGCAACCTCAATCAACTTGCTCGCGCGGCGCACACTGGGTCGCTGCCGATCACACCTGAAACGGAAGAAGACCTTTCTGAGGCATGCGCTGCGATAGTGGCGATCCGAGAAGAATTGCTGCGCGCACTTGGTACGCGCGCATGATTTTGAAAGCGTCACAAAGAGGCAATCCAAGTCAGTTGTCACGGCAACTTTTGAACAGCCGCGACAACGAACATGTAGCGTTGCACGAAGTGCGCGGGTTCATTGCCGAAGATTTGGAGCATGCACTTGAGGAAGCGGAAGCCATTTCCAAGGGAACACGGTGCAGCAAATTTCTGTTTTCCTTGAGCCTTAGCCCGCCGGAGAAAGAAGACGTTTCCATCGAAGCGTTCGAGGCTGCCATCGAGATGACCGAACAGCATCTGGGTTTGGATAACCAGCCACGCGCCATCGTTTTCCATGAAAAAGAAGGCAGACGTCACGCTCACGTAGTTTGGTCGCGCATCGATCCTGAAACTATGACGGCCCGAACCCTGCCCTTCTATAAAAACAGACTCATGGACGTGTCGCGTGAGCTTTACCTGGAAAACGGATGGGACCTTCCGAAAGGTTTGATTGATCGATCCATGCGCAACCCGCTCAACATGAGCCGCGAAGAATGGCAGCAATCCAAGCGAGCAAAGCAGGACCCGCGCTTGGTCAAAGCAATGTTTCGGGACTGCTGGCGATCTTCTGATTCAGAAAAGGCTCTGAAGGAAGCACTTGCAGAACGCGGTTACACATTGGCACGTGGAGATCGAAGGGGCGTCGTTGCCGTTGACTTCAGGGGCGAGGTCTTTGCCTTGGCTCGTTATGCTGGCGTCAAATCCAAAGACGTCAAAGACCGCATCAAAGAGCCTGAAAAACTGCCCTCGGTTGATCAGGCTAAAGCCAAAATTGCTGCGCGGATGACGCAGCAATTAAAGCGGTATGTGAAAGAGGCCGAATCCAGCCACAGACGTCTTTCTCCAAGTTTGGAAATGCGGCGGCAGAAGCTCGTCGAGGCGCAACGTTCTGAACGAAAAGAAATCGAGAAGAAGCACGAAGCCCGTAACATCCAAGAAACAAATAATCGCGCTGCCCGTCTTCCCAAAGGTCTTGGTGGCCTATGGAGCCGCATGACCGGCAAATATGGAAAGATGCGTAGGCAGAATGAATATGAAGCATGGGAGTCCCACCTTCGCGACCGCGAAGAAAAAGATGCCCTCATCGCCAAGCAGTTGGAAGAACGCCGAGCTTTGCAGAAATCCATTCTGAACGTTCGCGCTGAACGCAGCGCGGAGCTAAGCGAACTGAACGCAGAAATTGCTGATTATTTGAAGATGGATGGCAAAGCCCCCAATGCCCGAAGAGCCTTCACAGATACTGCAAAAGGACGTTCTGCCCGCAACATCAGGAAAAGAAACAACAAGCGCGACGACCCTGGCCATGGTCTTGAGCGATAGGCATCAGCAAAATTATTTGCATTAGCCACAACGATTATGTAATAGTCATTTGTTTTTTAAGGAGAATTTTAGTGAGTGACGAATTATACAGAGGCTTTGTTGAGCAAACGGCTTGGGCTTTGCAAACGCATACCATTTCTAACGTAACGTTTGGAAAGGCTGAGACTAGCGTTTCTATCAGTTACAGGGCAGCTTCCGAACATACACCTGCGGGATGGCATGTGACAGATTTCAGTGGAAGAGATAGCCTGTTTCTATCCGAAAACGCAGACATCACCGAGATTGGACGTTTGGTTGTTAATGCGCATTCGCTCGCGCAAGAAAGATCACCGAGTAAATCAGCGGTCCCTGCGTTTGGCGATGCGATGGCGTGAACCTTGTGGGGTGATCAAGTTCGATGTGCTTAAGTCGAAAAGAGATCATGTCTTAGCATTCAGCAAAGGCAAAGTTGGCAGTAGCTCATCAATCGCTGCCCTAACGTCGCTAAGCATCGGCAAGGCATCTTTTTCTCTCTTCCAGAGCGATGCAAAATCGCTCGCGGTTTCTCGCGCGACATCAAGAACCATCTTTTCAGGCAACGCTGCTTTCGCGGCGAGATGGGAAATTTCATCTTCATCAAAGGCAACAAAATCTCGCACTCGGCTGTAGTTCAGTGCGAAGCTATCGCCTTTGATATAGGGCACTGTCGAAACAAAATCATAGGCTGGCGACAGAGCGGCATTGCGTCGATCAGGATAGATCAGCGACCAGTTCTTAAGATGCATGTCCCCGTTCCCTATCAGCGTGCTGAACGTCAGGCGACGTATGAACTCACGGACGTCCTCATCCGATCCTTCCGCTGCGATGACCAGTTCGTGGACTGCGAGGAGTGGGAGGGCTGCGGCTAGTGGAGAGGCGTGGAAA
>NZ_JBPOEU010000075.1:0-2996 GCF_051251695.1 Maritalea sp.
AGTGTGGTCTGAAGTGATCATTTCAGGCAAGAACCCACCAGACAAGAATTACGGTTCGCGCTCGGAATTGGTTTTCGCTTCGGTTCTCTGGCTTCTGGGAAAAGATGTTGAGCCGGGTCATGTCCTGTCGATCATAACTCACCCCGACCTCGGCATTAGCGGGCACGTTCTGGATAATCCTAGCCCGCTGAAATACGGCCGTCGTCAGGTGGAACGCGGGCTTACTGTTCTTGAGTTGAGTCGCGGTGGTTGGCCCGTTGTGAACGAGGAGGGTTTTCCTGTCTCCAACCTTCCTGAGAACATCAGATATGCGTTCGGCCAAATCGGCGTGGACGCACAACGGAACAGATTCACACAAGCTGATGAAGTAACCGGATATCAACTTGATGGGCGTGACTTGAACGAAATCGCGGACATTCTGTGCAGCGTGTTTAGTCGGGAACTGAAGTTTGTGGCTGGTCCAGCCGCCATTAAAAGAGAACTGTTGGCCATTGCCCATGAACATCCCTACCACCCCGTGATCGACTATCTGGATGGTTTAGACTGGGACGGCACTCCGCGCATCGATCATTGGCTCGCGAACTACTGCAATGCAGAAGATACAGAGCTAAACGGTGAATTCGGCAGCAAGCTACTGGTAGCTGGTGTTCGGCGGATCAAACAACCGGGTGTCAAGTTCGACACCATGTTGGTTCTCGAAGGTTCTCAAGGCGCTGGTAAATCACAAATGGCAGCGTTGTTGGCGGTTCGCAGTGAATGGTTCTGTGGAAGCCTTGATCTGAAAAGCGATGACAAAACCAAAGCCGAGATGCTGGCGCGAGCGTGGATTGTCGAATGTCAGGAATTGGATGGTTTGAACAAGACAACCAGTCAAAACCTGAAAAAATTTCTGAGTACACCGACCGACACCTATCGGCGGGCCTATGGACGAGACTCGAACGAATACCGTCGTCACTGCATCATCTTGGGCACAACCAACGAAGTTGCCTATCTTCGTGACCTAACAGGAAATAGGAGGATATGGCCTGTCGAGGTAGCAGAAATTGACCTGGTTGGCTTCGCTGCAGATGTCAATCAGCTTTGGGCCGAAGCCGTGGTTCGGGAAAAAGAGGGTGGGTCCATCGTTTTGTCAGAACACCTGTGGGACGCGGCAAGAGAGTTGCAAACTGGTCGGATGGTGGAAGATGATTTTGCTAACGTACTTACCGATTTCCTAGAGGGTCGTGTTGGAAAGGTGTCTATGGACAGTTTGAAACTCCTTCTAGGACTCCAATCGACACGGAGATCTCACAACGACTTTCGACGTATCAAGACTGCGATGGAGAATATTGGTTGGGAGTACGGAACATTCCGGCTGCACGACGCAAATGGCAAAGATAAGCGGCCAAGGAAGGGCTTTGCACGCGGCAATGAAACCCAAAGAAAGCGAGAGGAAATAGCGGAAAATATCGGTTCTGGTGTGGGCCTCTACGTCTTGGACGAGTCCGGCACAAAAACGCCATTTTAGGTAATTCCGACGCGTGGGTAACCAGCACCGTTACCCACGCATTTTGCCAACCTTTTGCGCGCCACCACTGGGGGGACTTACTACCCCCTTTTTATATTGCTGCTATTCGACCAAAGTTACTGTTACAAGTTACATTTCCTGGTTGCCCAGGTTGGGGCTTACGCCCCCATTGGTTTTGTTGGGCTCAAAAATCATATGATTTTCATGATCATCTCCAACGAGCGCTCAGTCGTTCCTGCTGATATTGGCGACCGCTGTTGGCAGGTTTGGGTCGCCCTTTTTTTGCGTTGCTACGGCGGTCAGTAATTTTGCCTACATACCCTATACTACTTATATGGCTTTCATCCTTTTTCCCCTACTAAACAGGCCCGGGCAAATAGATGCATGGGGGCACTGTGTTGGCTGTTGGGTGGGGGTGCGGGCGTATGGGGCATAAAGCCCCTAGATGGATGCCTACGGACGTGTGGCAATGCCTTTGGGCCCTGCCCAACTAGCTTTCTGCTGGCGTTAGAAAGCAATTGGAAAGAGATAGCTTTAGATGTTGAGGGCGGAAACCGGTCATTCGCTGCAAGGTCGAGGCTATATTCTCAACGTTGTGATAGCCGACATTCAATCGGAAAAGCCACATCTGAGGCAAACACCTCAAATCGCTTGAATGGACATGTTCATAGCACGCGAAGTCACATGCCAAAAAAGGGGCGCGCATGGCACCATGGGAGGTATAGGTGACCACCCTATGAGCGCTTCAAATGTACCATGATATCGTTGGACCAGAATGGTTTTCCCACCGAGGAAATTATGTCGCGGTCATCAAGCCAACCGACAAGTTCGCTGTTTTGATTGGTCCTCTTGAGCGTAGGACGCGCATATCCAGTCTGGATACTGGAATATGGTTGAGGAAGCTGCGCCAAGACCTCACGAACCTCGGACTTGTCGAGCGTTTCGTGGAGAAGGTTGAGCAACTGGATCTGCGTGCTGACTGGCTCAGCGTTTACGATAATTGCTTTGACGATATCAGCAGAAAAAACGGGTAAGGCGGAACTTGTTTCCAAAAGGATCGGCCCGACAATACCGGCTCGCTTGGGAAGGCTGGGAAGCAAGCTTAGATCCATCAATTCGATAATCGCGCGTTTCTCATCATCAGAGACATCGGCGCCAAGCAACCTTTCACGGAAGTCGTCGTCGATCGAGAAAGCACTGGGGTCCTGAAGATACGAGGCTATGTTCTCAGCGACAAATGCCGTCTGAAGATCGACTTCGCCCTCAAGTGCGGCCAAGTTCCCAGCATCGAACGTGATACGTTGCTCTTCGATCAGAATCCGGCGCTTTTCGGTACTGATAGCTTCCGGAAATTTTTTGAACTCTTTTGGAAGTGCCTGAACATATGCCCGGTAAGTCTCATCTTGTAGATTATCTGCTTCGATCAGAAACTGACGGAGAGAATAAGCTTCTTTTGTGTCGGGGATTGGTGCTTCCAAAAGGGCTGAGC
>NZ_JBPOEU010000076.1:0-2881 GCF_051251695.1 Maritalea sp.
CTCAACACCATTTCCGTCAGCGCTTGGGGGTTATAGGACCACTCAAAATAAGAGTCAACGACAATAACAATAAAAATTGCAGAAATATGACAGTATCATAGGGCATTTCAAACGAGGCCTAGCAACAGCCCTATGGTCGGGGCTTTCCGGTGAAGTTAGACAGAATTGATCATGTCTCACCATACCAGAGATACCATCTGTATTTGACCGCTAGCCAACAAGGTAACGAAGTTCAATTCGAAATTGTAGAACATAATCCGGCAAAATCATCATGAAGAGATTCGCTTCTACATACTTCGAGTGGCATATGCAGGATGCATTAGGTGCCCAAATTCGACCAAACATCCATTTCACACCACTCACCCAGAAAATTGTATGGGTATGGAAGCGAAGCAGCTGACGAAACTTTTGTAAGTTCGATGAGCTCTGAACTTTCTAAGTTAAACTGAACTGCCTCCAAATTGCTTTTTAGTTGATCCACAGTGCGCGCGCCCAAGAGAATGGACGCAACACCGGGGCGTGATGCAAGCCATGAAAGCGCAACATGTGATGTGGGACAATCGTGACGCTTAGCGATTATTCGAACAGTTTCGATAATATCTTGGGTTTTGTCGGTATTTCTCAAATCGTATGCTTCAACACCCCGATTCGGGTCTTCACCCAGGCGTGTCTTGCCCGTCGGTCTTTCTAAATTCGAATATTTGCCCGTTAGCCAGCCACCACCTAATGGTGACCAAGGGGTCAAAGCAATATCGTTTTCAAGACAGCAAGGCAGAACTTCATATTCAATCCCACGTTCAAGTAAATTGTATTGAGGTTGAAGTGCCGCCGGCAAAGGCAATCCATTGGCCCTTGCTGTCATGAATATCTTTTGCAGCTGCCACCCAGAGACATTTGACCAAGCTATATTTCGAATTTTACCTGCACGCACCAACTCATCGAGTGTGGAAAGAGTTTCTATGATATCAGTATGTCGATCCCACCCATGCACAAAGTACACATCAATAGTCTCGGTCTGCAGACGCTTCAAACTTGCATCAACCGAAGCCACCAGGCTGTTACGCGACGCGCCATAACTCCCAGCAGGCGGCATAAATCTCCCCTTTGTTGCAAGAACAAAGTTGTCCATACCCCCGCGTTGACGGCCCCATTTTCCAATTATTTCTTCGGATAAACCCATGCCGTAGACGTCGGCTGTGTCAATGAATATCCCTCCATGGTCTGTGTACAAATCGAGTTGCCGGAAGGCTTCTGCCTCTTCGGTTTCCACACCAAATGTCATGGTGCCCAAGGCAAATTTAGAAACGATCGGCCCACCATTCCCTAGTGGGCACGATGGCATTTCCATTATATTCGTCATGAGTTTTCCTTTTCTATATGCTGATGGCAATTGTGAGATCGGCTCATAACTCCCGTCCGAAAAACATGGTAGGTGTTAGGATAAAGCGACAAAACATTTCTGATTGAAAAGGCCATTGCATGAATGAAAAGCCCCATAATTGGGATGATCTTCGACTATTTATGGCAGTTGCCCGCGAAGGGGGACTGTCTCGCGCCGCAAAAGTAACGGGTTGCAGTCCAGCAACTCTTGGGCGAAGGATGTTGGCGCTCGAACGTACATTAAGGCGGGATCTGTTTATCCGCCATGTTGGAGGGTATAGTTTGACCTCGGCTGCAACAAATCTGTTGAATGATCTGGCAAAAGTCGAGGAAAACATTGTTGGGCTAATGCCAACAGCTGCCAACAATCATGAGCCTTTAGTGAAAGTCTCCGCGGGCACGTGGACCACCCTGGCCCTACTCAAGGATTTAGACACCATCACCGGTTGCCCCGCCGACACGCATATTCGATTCGTTTCGGCCGAATGTATACTTGATATTCCCCATCGTGAAGTGATCATCGGATTACGAAATCAGCGTCCAACCGAGAAAAGCCTCGCCGGATGCAAGCTTTCGCGCGTGGAATTCGCGCCCTATGTCACAGCTGGTGGAGGGGATACTTGGATCAAAGTTATTGCCGATACGCCTTCAGCCAGATGGCTGGAAAAGGAAATGGTTGACCAAGCTGTTTGCGAAGTCATCGCACCGCGAAACTGCCTCGATCTCGCGTTGGCAGGAAAAGGTAAAGCCTTACTCCCAACATTCATTGGTGATTCGTATACCGAATTACATCGTGCAAGCGATGTAATTCCCGAGCTTACTCATGATCAATGGATTGTCACCCATCAAGATGACCGGCATCTGCCCGAAGTTCGTCGTGTCATTAACCGGATTTGTGCGGTGTTTGAGAATCGCTCTGCCCAATAGCGTTCATTTTTTTACGCAATAAGGCGCAACGAAGTTGAACGAATTGATTCTCTATATCCGCAATATCAGTTGCGACACGTAGCCCACCATGTGGTGGTGTTTCGCAATCATAAAAGTTCTAGAAACTGCGCAAGCCACAATAGAGCTATAATAGCTATATGGACGATCGGTATCACAAACAATATTGTTTTGAATGGCTGCTTATAAGTTTTATGCCGTAATATGTGCTGACCAGCAATTGCGCCAATTGTACCGCCGAGCATTGCGAGCGTTAGCAATGATCTCTCAGAAATTCGCCGCATATGTTTTTCGGCAAAGTGCTTGTCCAATGCAAATGCGCCAAATGCCATGCAGTTAACAATAACCACATATATAGCAACAAAAACTAGCTCTGATGGCAAAAGACTAATTTGCAAGGTGATTTCCTACTTTCGAGGTGTCGGTATCTCATTCTACAAACAAACACGAAAGATGGAATAGGTCGCCTGGTTTTAGTGTTCGTCGCCATCATTCTAGCCCCCCCTTCTTTTCGCGCGCACAGCAAAACGCCCCCAGCGTTTTCACACTGGGGGCG
>NZ_JBPOEU010000077.1:0-2822 GCF_051251695.1 Maritalea sp.
TCGGCTTACGTCGCCACACGGCGCTCAACAGGACCTGCAAAGCGAGGTCGGTTGTCATGCGCGATTGCATGGACCATGGATTCAATACAAGAGGACCACGCGCACAAAAGGAAGAGGGCAACGGTCTGCAAAGCCAAGAGACACGCTGTCGAGAATTTGCGGCAAGCCAAGGCTATGCCGTCACTGCGGTGTTCCCTGACACGATTTCAGGCGGCGGTGATTTCATGAAAAGGCCGGGCATGGTTGCGCTTTTGTCGTTTCTAGATGCCCAGCCTGACACACGGTTCACGGTGATCTTTGATGACCTCAAACGCTTTGCCCGCGACACCCGTTTTCACCTTGATCTGCGCGAAGCATTCCGCGCACGCGGTGCGTCGATTGAATGTTTGAACTTCAAGTTCGATGAATGCTGCTGAGATTGGCATTTACAGGCCGATTTGACTACCATCGAAATGGAGGCGCTAGAACACCAAAAATAGCCTTACTGTTCAAGGCTTTAGGGGTGTTTCAGTATGGTGAAAATACAAATGGTGCAGTTAGAGAGAGATAGTTTGAACTCTCTCTTTGATACCCTTCTCGAATGGGAAACCCATCTCGCACAACATGATCCAAGTGATCTGAGGTGTGGCGATGAGCACAACAGACAATAAATTCAATGCTATAGCGAAAAAGCGGGCAAAGAAGAAACCTGCGCCGTTTTCGTTGTGCCTGACGTTTGATGAACGCACCCGCCTTGAGGAACTGGCTGGAGACGAGCCCTTAGGCAGTTATATCAAGCGCCAGGTCTTTGATGGGCAAGGTACGTCCAACAAGCGGGCGCGTTCAAAACTACGACGCCCCATCAAGGACGATGCCAGTCTGGCAAAGCTGCTTGCTTTGCTCGGAGGTTCACGCATAGCCAATAACCTCAACCAGCTAGCCAAGGCCGTGAATATTGGCTCTTTGCCCGTTGTAGAAGAAACCGAGAAAGATATTTGTCGCGCATGCGCGGATATTGCTGCGATGCGGGAGACGCTTTTGCGGGCGTTGGGCAATCGCAGTGATTTAGGTTCGTCATGATCCTGAAAGCCTCTCAGCGCGGCGGTGCAAAGCAGCTCGGGCTTCATCTTTTGAAGACCGCCGAGAATGAGCACGTCGAAATCCACGATGTCAGGGGCTTCATGACTGATGATGTCGTCGGTGCGCTGCGTGAGGCTGAAGCTGTATCAAAAGGCTCGAAGTGCAGGCAGTTTCTGTTTTCAGTCTCGCTTAATCCACCTGAGACCGAATCCGTCCGTATCGAGACTTTTGAACAAGCCATTGCCGCGATTGAAGAAAAGCACGGCCTTACCGATCAACCCCGCGTTGTTGTTTTTCATGAGAAGGAAGGGCGGCGGCACTGCCATGCCGTGTGGAGCCGTATCGACGCCGAAACCATGACAGCAAAGCCGCTACCGTTCTTCAAGAGCAAGCTGATGGAGGTTTCAAAGCAGCTCTATCTTGAGCATGGCTGGCAGATGCCCAAAGGCCTCGCCAACGCAAAGGACCGCGATCCGCACAACTTTACCCTGGCCGAATGGCAGCAAGCCAAGCGGATCGAACGGCACGCCGGAGGACTCAAGGCTGATATTCAAGAGGCTTGGGCGATCTCTGACAGCCGCAACAGCTTTTCGTATGCGCTGGAAGAACGCGGCTTATTTCTCGCACGTGGTGATCGGCGTGGTCATGTCGCGGTGACATTTGAGGGCGAAGTGATCTCGGTCCCGCGTGCCATCGGCAAGAAGTCCAAAGATATAACAGAGCGCCTTGGTAAGCCGAAGGAACTCAAAAGCGTCAGCGAAAACTTAGGGCGGGAAGCAGACTTTCGCTGCGCCGTGTACCAACGGCAGCTATGCGATTGTGTGTGACAGAATCCAATCGCAGACCTGCACAGAGCTGGCTTTTGCTCACCCGTCTTAGCTGAAATGTAACGTAGAATCTCGGGGGGCTGATGTTACTCCGCCCTGCCGAAGGTCTGAGCTTACTGTAAACCTACAACTTCCTATAGGTTGTTCCATTCCCGCGACCGTGGAAAGTTTTACTTGATCTTTTATGATCCCGTTTTGGATTCCAACAGTACGACTTAGGAGACTTTTTCATGAAACTTTACACAATGGCAGCCTTGGCTGTAGCCACACTTCCACTGGCCGCCTGCCTTGGCAGCGAAGACAGTTCACTTCCGGACAGTTATGACGAGGCGTCCGATATTTACGACGCGGCAGAGAACGATGAGCTTACAGAAGCCTCCGACGAGCTAATGAGCGGGACGGCCACGCTTTCTGGTGCAATCGGTATTTCCGATATTGGTGACGATGAAGATCTCGAAGCGATTGGTGAGTTGTCTCTGACAGCAGACTTTACAAACGGTGAAGTGACTGGGTCGGCGTATAGTTTCGGAATCTATGACGGGGATGGCGAGCTTGATACCTCGCTGACGGGATCACTGGACATCGACGGTGATATTTCGGGCACTTCCATGACTGCTGATCTGACAGGTACTCTGAGTGATGATGAAGAGCATGACATCGACATGGACATGGAAGGCACCTTTTACGAGTATGACGGCGCGCTTGCTGTTGCTGGCGACCTCAGTGGTACAATTGACGACGAAGAGTACGAGGGCGGCTTTGCTGCACTTGAAGACTGACCTTATTTAACGAGTGAATGGGTTCAAAGTGCTGCGGGGAAACTCGCAGCACGCATCTTTATAACTTGAGATCGGTGTGTCATATGAGGCGTCCTTTTCGCTTGCGGCGGGTCTGCGCCCTAATATTGGTGTGCATGAGCATCGGTATCGGTGCGCA
>NZ_JBPOEU010000078.1:0-2798 GCF_051251695.1 Maritalea sp.
AGCCAATAACAGAGTTTTTCAACACAATCGGCTCTTAGCTGCCCTGAGCTGCGGACATCATGAAGGTCCGGTTTGGGCCGTTCGCGTAAAACGGTCCCAAAGCTTAGACTTTGGTGGCTTCAGCGCACGCGCATGCCCTTTTCTTCGTCCCAGTGTAAAAGCTTATCGCTTTTCGGCAGAGGGGCGTCGGCCGCGGAAACCGAAATTCCAAACTCCCAATCTGCAGGGCAGATCGCCACATATCTGGCATATCCACCGACTCCCCCCCTAAACTTCGGATAGCCAATCGAGACGAGGCAGCCGATAGGCGGAACCTTGTCCAGATTCGCGACCCCTTCTGCCTGTGCGTAGCCATTATGCATAAGCCAGTATTCGCCTTCGAGATCCGGCGTAGCGTCCGTATCAAGTGGCTCGTGGCCATGGAATAAGATGTGGCGCTGTTCGTGTAGGAACTTCAGCGCATCCAGTCCAACGCCGGGGAACGGAGTGCGTGCGGCAAATTCTTTATCCGGCCATCCCTTTGACCAATCGGAGCGGACGAAAACCACAGATCCCTCGGGAATAGTTCCGTGTTTAGCTTCGAATGCTTCGATGTCAGAAACTTGCAAGGCATATCCAAAATCCTCTGCGACTTTGTCCTGCATTGGAATCACAACCAGCGGGCGAAGTGTGTAGGTGGCCGGAAGTTCGTCGATCGTCGGATATTCCGGTGCCCAATGTGCTGGAGGATCAAGCTGCGTGCCAAGCTGATCTGTTTGAAGCAGATAGCCGGTCGCCACAAAGCCATGCTTATTATAAGTATATATGTCACCCTTTGAAGCATAGCCGCCGAGATCCGCACCTGCTTCGGCTGGTGCAAATGTGGAATTGCCAAACCCTGCCCAAACGGGAATCGTCGGAGTAATATCATGCGTAAGGTCGACGTATTTGGCACCCTTGAAGGTGTCCTCATAACTGCCCCACAACCCTTGATCCTGTGCAGACGCGGTGCTCGACAATCCAATAAGAAGCACGCTTACGTAGAAAGTGTTTTCCATAGTGTCATAAAATTCCTGTGGTTTTGGCGCACAAATCCGGTCGTAGAGAGCTCGCAAACAATGCACTCGTTACCCTCCAGTAGGCGCTTTTAGATTGAGCCGAATATGAAAATGTTGATCAACACTGCTGAACAAGGCAACCTACCACTGATAGGTATTGAAAAATACCTAGTCCGTAGGTCAGTAAAAACGCCTAAATGGATGATAATTTCATCTGGCTGGGCACATGTTGCCGAAGTCTTTAGCGCCTTAAAAAAAATCGTGTGAAGGCAGAAATTCACTCGCTCGCAATTTTGATCCAATATAGCGATAATTTTGATTTAAAGCAGTTATTCGCCTGAATAAGCGTTAATTCCTGCTTCGTGTCGATCGACTATAAGGGCGGATTGCGGACTTAGTGACATTTCGCTGCAGTTGCGCCAATGTCGGCTTCGGTGACGCCGTTCAACAAACGGCCCTTTTTGGAGGGGCAATGCGGGCTTATCTTTTTGGTTGTGCTTCAAGTTGTGCTGAGCGGCGGAGCTTGCCCGTCATCCGCAGTCCGTCACGCATGTTGAGACTGAGCAGTCTGATGTTGACTGCGCCCGCAATCAGCTCGATCACCTGAACCGTGTAGAATGCTGTATCGAACGCTCCTGCCTGCGCCTTGAACGACAGATACAGCGCCGATGGGATCAGGATCAGGATACCGTTTGCTGCGATGAAAGGCATCCGTTTCTGCTTGGCGGCGATCAGAGGGCCACGCATTTTCTTGCCCATCTGAAATCCTGAGCCGCCCACGGCCATCAAAGCGGGGATCAGAATGAAGAAACCCCATGGGATCAGTGTTTTGACCGTAGCGATGAGCGCGGGACCGGCAAACAGTTCCGACAACACAGTGGACAGCCAAAAGCTCAGGACCGTTAGCAAGGCGATGCCGCCCGCGATAGGATGGATGGTTTTGGTCATTGTCCTGCTCCTTGCTTAGATCATATATTGATAGCTTGCTATGTATCATTGCATAGCAAGCTATTCAAGTGGTAAGCAAGGCGCATGGAGCTTATGAAAGATCAATCGGCGGGATATCTCGCAAACCACATGGCGCGCCTGTTTGCGCGCGGGTTGACGGCGCGGATCAAACCGCTGGGTCTGACCACGGGCACGTTTCCGGCGCTGCTGGAGCTTTGGGAAAAGGACGGTCTGACGCAAAAGGAACTGGTCGTCCGGCTCGACATCGAACAAGCGACCATGGCAAACACGCTGGCGCGGATGGAACGTGACGGGCTGATCTTCCGCAAGAAGGATGTAGGCGACGGGCGGGTGCAGCGTGTCTGGCTGACCGACCATGCGCGTGACTTACGCGGGCCTGCCATCCATGCGGCAAGGGCAGAAAATGCCGCCGCGCTCAGCGGTCTGTCGGAAGTTGAACAGTCCCAGTTTATCACACTGATGCAGAAGGTCATCGCCGCAAGGCAACCGAAGGATGCCACCGTCACGGCCTAATCGGGCAATCTTCCAAAAACGCTCCTTTTTGGAACGGTCGAAAAGGGCTCAGTTTTTGGCCCCCAAAAACCCCGTTCAAAACCTAAGTGGTTGTTGAAGGCTTTTGGCTCTGTTCATGATAGCAGACATCGGTGCGACCCGCAGCATTTGTCAGCTTGGGCTCAATCCTGTCCTTCGCTGCAAGGTGTGTCAATGTCCGCTGTGGGCCGTTCACTACGCCTCAAAGCTATCTTAAATTTAATCCCTATTCGTATGGGGCCGCCAAAAGCTCGCTCGGCG
>NZ_JBPOEU010000079.1:0-2764 GCF_051251695.1 Maritalea sp.
GACAAGCGACAACGCGCATTGCGCTCAAATTGCTGGCCTTGCTCGCCCAACGCCCCGGTGAGATACGTCATGCCAAGTGGTCCGAGATCGACTTTGTAAACAAAGTTTGGTCGATACCCGCAGAAAAGATGAAGATGCGGCGGGATCACGTTGTTCCTCTACCCGCTCAAGCGATTGCTTTGCTAGAGGAATTGCGACGGATGAACGGTAACGGCGAATATCTGTTCCCGTCCCTGCGCACATGGAAGCGCCCGATGTCAGAGAACACGCTGAACGCAGCATTGCGGCGCATGGGGTATTCCGGCGATGAAATGACTGCGCATGGCTTTAGGGCTAGCTTTTCAACATTGGCAAACGAAAGCGGGCTTTGGCACGCTGATGCCATTGAGCGCGCTTTAGCGCATGTTGAGAAGAATGAGGTTCGTCGAGCATACGCACGCGGAGAACATTGGGATGAACGCGTTCGCCTCGCAAATTGGTGGGCTGAATACACTGACGAAATTAGGAAGCCGACATGAGCGCCCTAGACCCCAAAGCAATCTTGATGAAGGAGATCATAGATGACGCTTTAGGCGATCTAGCGAACTGGAAGAAGCCTATCTCGGAAAAGTCGATTGGCCCTCACTTCCCTAAGCTTGCAGACGAGTATCACGCCGACATCCAAGCCCTTCGGCAAGTGCTTCGTAAAATGCTGGAACCTTGGTCTACGGAAGAATTGATCAAGCACTTCCAAGAGAACAACTACAATGGCCGAAGACTGCTTCGTGACCCAAAAGGCACCTGCTTTGAGATCGTCAATAAAATTCTGATGCTTAAAGAAAGAGAACCAGCATGGTTCATATCGGGTTGGCATGTCAAACCGGTGGAAATTGATGTCGCTCATTGGAGAGCTTTTTCAAGTTGCACCCTCCCCGAACTAACACTCCTAAGCGTTGGGCTCGACCCGCGAAAAGTCAACTTTGATGCGCTTTTCAATCGATATGGCCATCTAGCTTCACAGGACAAAATGCTTGGTTTTCTGGAAGATCAATATGAAGCGATTGCCAATGGCCTAGGTGCTGACCCCGATGATGAAAGCGCAAAATTGGACTTGCTTGCATTCTACACATGGGTCAAGCAGGTAAAGTTCAAAATTGCGAGCAGATTTCGCACCATGCTTAGGTACAAGTTTATCGACGAACCGGATACCGGCAGCGCCGTTATCCCCAAGGTCACGGTCCGAAACCGCAAGCCTCTCCACAAAAGTAGCTATAACCTTCATGCAAAACTCATCTACTCGATAGCGATGGAGAAGTATGGCCTAAAAACACCGAGCGATGTCGGACGCGTTGCAAAGGAAATCCAGCATGATGCTGAACTTCAAGGCCAAACCCCAGCAATTAGACCAATCAAGCTACTTATATCAAAGGGGCTTGAACTATCCGCATCCGATGATGAGCACTAAATTCACCAAACAGACCCAAAACTCTATTTATCGTTTAGATACAATGGGATAAAATTCACCCTCTGAATCCCCAATACGAACAAAGATGCAGTCAAACTTGATCACACCTTAGAATACAAGGATGTATCACGTTGAGAAATGTACCTTTCCCGAAAGATGGATTCGTCCGTCTATCCCAAATATTGGGCCCAAACGGCCCTATTCCCGTGTCAAAATCTACTTGGTGGCAAGGCGTGAAGGACGGGCGTTTCCCACAGCCCCAGAAACTTGGGCCGCGTACTACAGTTTGGAAGGTGGAAGAAATCCGCGCGCTGTTTGACGGAAACACTGACGACGATAGTCAGTAAATCAACTATGAGCCGTTCTTACTCACCAAGCACCCTCAAAAAAAACAGAGTATATTCGATCCAAGACCTAGAGCGAATATATGAAGTCTCCGCAAATACGGTCACCAATTGGACCAAGCAGGGTTTGCAAAAATCTGACAAGAAGCAGCCGCATCTTTTCAGGGGCGCTGTTGTGAACGCATTTCATAAGCAGCGACGAGCGCGTGCGAAAATTCACCTGCGCCCCGGTGAGGTCAAATGCACCGGCTGTAAGCTTGCTGTATTTCCAGAGGTCGGAACCCTCTCAGAGCGGGTCGTACGCGAGGGCACGCACATGTGTCTTGGGATTTGCCCAGAGTGCGGAGCGCATGTCCAAAAGTTCACTTCACAGGCTGATAGGGACTATTTTGACGCCCTACGCAATCCCAACACCACCAAGGATTCCCTACACGAAGAGATTCACGAAGACCTCGGTCGTATTGGGAAAGATGAAGAAACCCATCCTACCGTGGTTTGGACAGCAAACGACCGCCTGATGTATAGATGGCAGAATTTTGCTGGGCGTTACGACGAGAAAACCGTAGACCGTCACCTCAGCGCCATTCGGTTACTGGAAGAAACATTGGTCGGGAAGCCTTTTGACCAGCTTACCAACCACGATATTGGATTGGTAAGAGAGAAACTGAAGCAGTCGTTGCTCGCAAAGAATGAGCTACAAAGATCGAAATCGACCGTCGCCCATACCGCATCGCATTTGACCGCGTTCCTTCAATGGTTGTTAAAGCAGGACGGCTACAAGCGGTTACCTCGGGATCTTCCAGACTATCTGAAACTACCAAAATCCGTCTATTCCGCCTCATTGGCTAAGCAGGCAAAAGCCTACCCGACATTAGATGAGGCAGAAGCATTACTGCACGAGATGCCAGTTCAAAACTTGAAGGATCAACGCTCTAAGGCTATTTTTGCGATGGCGTTCCTTGGTGCGTTGCGGGCT